>NZ_CP033867.1:0-1226 GCF_003812225.1 Acinetobacter sp. FDAARGOS_494 | reverse complement strand
TCCGATCTAGATGAATATCGATTTGAATGAGCTGAAATTTACCAAATTAAATGAAGATAATTCTTCTAAAACACTGGATAAAATATCTATTCCTGAAGCTAAGAGACTATTAGCTAATTATTTTGATGTCCCTCAAGAAAATATTTCAATTACAATCAATATGTAAGCTTTTAATTGACCAAAAAAAGAAAAAAGCCTTTCACGTTAATGAAAGGCTTTTTTGAATCTTAGCGCTTGGGAGGGAAGATCTTAGATCCGCAGTCTCTCAAACTTACAACTATATATTAGGGTATATACGGTGGAATTGTCAAATGATGCAGTGCTTAAGATAGAGCAGGCTTTATCTATACCACGCTTATCTAAGTATGAAAATTTCTATAAAGATAAAGGTGAACCATATGAAAAATCTGATGTATTGATGCTTTATGAACGTAATTTAATAATTTCCAATAAGTTTTTTTACTTATTAAATTATTTTGAAGTTGTTCTGAGAAATGCTGTTGTTCAGGCAATAGAAATATCTTTTAGGTGTAATGAAACAAATAGTTGGCATGAAAATGAAGCTTTTATTCGAAGCCTTAGCCGTAGAGGGAGGTATAGCCCTAAAAGTATGTTTGATAGTGCTAAAGAGAAGTTCCCAGATTCGCCTAGTAAAATGATCCCTGAGCTTAAATTTGTATTCTGGCAAAAGATGCTTATGGCTAATTATGAAGAACGTATTTGGCAGGGATGTTTTAATTCTATTTTTCCTAATGCAACAGTTGAAAACAGGCAAATTTTTTACGATTGGACAGATCAATTACGTGAATTAAGAAACAGGATTGCTCATCATGAACCGATTATTTTTAACCGTAATCTAGAAAATGATTTAGAGGTTTTAACAAAATTTATTTACTGTCGTTGTATTAATACATACGATTTTATCGAGCAATCTGCATTAGATCTAAAAGAATATTTAGATTTTTAAGATAAGAATTTCACCCCAAACAATCGAAAGGTCAGACTATTTTGCAAATGTTGAATTAACAAGGTTAGTAGTAAAGCAGTAAATCCGATAACGGTAGCAGTGTTTCCTAACACCTGAGTTAAGCCGCGCCGCAAAGCGGCGTCGGCTTGGACGAATTGTTAGGCCGCATATCGCGACCTGAAAGCGGCACGCAAGACCTCAACCTTTTCCGCCCCGAGTGAGGTGCATGCGAACCTGTAGGACTCTATGTGCTTTGTAG